>NZ_CP171993.1:0-20226 GCF_044056025.1 Caulobacter sp. UC70_42
GAGCCGGTCCAGCTCGGTCACCACCAGCTCGTCGCCGGCGTCGAGTTCCCGCCAGGAGCCGATCGAGGCGAAGGCGCGCCTTCACCCCGCTTTGGATCTCCTCAACGAACTGATCGCAGCCGGCCGCGGAAAGCTGTGAGCGCTGGCGAGCGAGGCTCTGTTCTTCACTGGAAACCCGAGCGTAGCCGTAGCGCATTTCTTCCACCACCTTTCAGCCCACTTAAGTAGCTGATTTGGTTGGGGCAGGGGAGGGTGGAAGAAAGGTAGACCTTCCTTCCCTTATCTAGGGGGTCGGATCATCCACCTCCGTCCCGAAGACGACCTGTCACCTATCGGCGGGAACGGAGCAGCTGCTGGCGCTGCTGAGGGACAGCAGCACCCGGCTTCTAACGAAGTCCAATGCAGGGTGTCGTCGCGAGCCGCGCCCTGCCAACGGCGGGCCCTCGCAACCGCGAGGAGGGCGGCGCGCCACAAGGCCTGTAGGCGTGTCGCCCAATGGGGTCAGCGCCCATCGGGCGGAGCCGATGCAATTTCTCAGGTGGCGGACCGATTATCACCTCGCCAGGCGCCGAACATCATCAACACGACCCCTACTGTGATCGCTGTATCGGCGAGGTTGAACGTCGGGAAGTGCGCCTCGCCCAAGTGAAGGTCGATGAAATCCGTAACGACGCCCATGCGGACACGATCGAGGAGGTTGCCGAGGGCGCCGCCGAGGATCAGCGCCAGCGCTGCTGCCCTGAGGGCGATCGCCTCTCGAAGAAGCCAGGCGAGCAACCGAGACGGCGATGGCTCCGGTCGCTGCCACGAGGAGCCACCGCATCCCGCCACTGCCCGCCGCGAAGAGCCCAAAGCTCACGCCGCTGTTGAAGCCCAGGCGCAGATCGAAGAAGGGCGTCAGCTCGACCGACGCCGAGGCCAGGGTCACCCGCGCAAGCGCCTTTGTCGTCTGATCCACGGCCGCCACACCGAGCACAAGCGCCAACCCAAGAATCCGACGCGCCATGATGCCTCCGTGCGGCTTGATCTCAATTTGCACCCTCTAGCCACGGGAGGATCAAGTGTCGCGTTTCGAGGAGTTCTCCCCCGAGTTCGAGGGGTTCAGCCAGCTGGGGCTGCGCCTGGACGGCTTCTAGCGTCCGGTGTGGGGTGAGCAGCCCCGAACGCACGACGTCTACGAGTTGACGCGACCTGGACACGAACAGGAGGGCCGCCAGCCCTAGTAAATCCAGGCGAGCACCGTCAGGATGGAGATCGTCCGGGCCTCGTCCTCGCGGAAGTAGACGGCCAGGCCGACCTGGACAGCGAATAGACCGAACAGGACACCCGCGGCCACCAGGGTCAGCCGAAGGCGGAGCAAGAGCGCGATGGCGAAGAGCGACTGAGCCGCCGTAAGTAAGAACTCTTCCTGCTGCCGTGCATCGAGCGGTAGACCGACGAGGCCGCCGGCGCAAGGCTCATGGCCAGCGGCAGCATGCCAACCAGCAGAGTCCACTGGTTGATCTTGTCGCTGACCATCGCCGTGAGACCGCTTGCCGC
Source organism: Caulobacter sp. UC70_42 (assembly GCF_044056025.1). Taxonomy (NCBI): domain Bacteria; kingdom Pseudomonadati; phylum Pseudomonadota; class Alphaproteobacteria; order Caulobacterales; family Caulobacteraceae; genus Caulobacter; species Caulobacter sp. UC70_42. The sequence continues at coordinate 1,540 of NZ_CP171993.1, forward strand.
CCGGCCCGCCAAAACAAAGAGCACCGCGACGCTGACCGCCGGGGCCTCGCTGGCGAGCGGCGCCAACCACTGGATCAGCAGGAACTCATCGATCCCCAACACGCGCCCGGCCTCGACCATGGACTCAGCGAACGGCTCAGCCGAGGCCAGGATGATCGCGAGGGCGATCACTGTCAGTCCGCCCATCCAACTCCATTGCGCTGCCGGTCGGAGCGTATCGAGCGCGGCGGCCGGTCCGGGCTCCGCGTCCTCATCGTCCTTGTCGTCACCCTTCGGCAACGTGCTAACGCGGTAGAGGTAGCCGGCGAAGATCGCAAATAGCACCAGGAAGTCGACCGGCGAGATTGCGCGCTTCAGCACAATCACGAAGGCGTACAGGCTGCCGAGCAGCAGGAAGGAAACTTCGACCGTGTTCACAGGCGCCAGTTGAACGGCGCGGTCGCGGCTGCGCAGCCAGTGCAGCAGCACCATCAACGGCCAAGCCACCCCGACGAGCAGCCGGTTGGCGCCGGTCATGTTCGCCGCTGCGTAGTGGATGTAATTGGACTGTGGCGCTTGGCCAGCTCGGAAAGCGTAGTAGAGGTCAACAGCGTACTCGGGCATAACTGTAACCAGCGCCACGATGGCCAGAATAAGGCCTTGCGAGATATGTTTCTCTGCCGCCTCCGCCCCCCAAGACAGGAGGAAGCCTGCCGCCAGCACCGCCACCCCGAAAACAAGGGCGTCCGCGACGGGATCCGGCCGCCAGCCGGACAGCCGAAAGCCCATTGCCGGCGCCGCCGCAAGCAAGGTGATCAGGACCAGAAGGACGAATCTTTTCATGCAGGTTCCTGGACGAAGCGTTCCGACGTCTATCGCCTAGTTCGTGGTATGCACTAAGATGCACAACGGCCATCAGCGTAGTGAGTTCTTCAACCCCTCGATGATATTTTCACCGCATCTGTATACCTACGACGTAGAGGGCGCGAAACCGAGTTTCGCCGGTGCGCCCGGCGGGCAACGGGTAGGGGGTTGCGCGGCGGGGGCCCTGATGATCGTCGCGCCCAGGGCCGCCGGCAGCAGCCAGAAGGAAGCCGAGTCGGATGGCCCTGCTAGGCGTTGGACGCATCTCGTTCCTCCTCGGGCTTCCCCGGCTCCTGCGCAGCCTGTTTCATGGGTCGCGCGCACCGCAGAGTGAGGAACGTGGTGAGGCTGAGCAGGACCGCGATGTCGTAAAGACCGTACCCGACTGCGGCGCCCAAGGCGCCCGTCGCCCACAGACTGGCCGCCGTCGCCGTGCCGGTGGCCTGGCCGCCCTGCTTCAGGATGGCGCCGCCGCCCAATGAAGCCGACACCGGTGATCAACCCTTCCATGATCCGGGCTTGGCCCATGGATTCGCGCCCCAAGACCGCGATGCCAATCAGCACGAAACCGCAGCTGGCGATGGCGACAAGGGGAAAGGTCCGGATTCCGGCGCTGCGATCATCACGCTCCCGGTCCCAACCGACCGGCAGGGCGAGCGCGAAGGCCAAGCCGAGATTGAAGACGTGGGTCGCGGTCTCCCACAAGCCAGCAGGGTCGAACGTCATGGGATCTCCGGCCGATTGTCGTTCGAGATGAACAGCAGATGACGCCAGCCGTTCCGTGAGGGTTCAGGCGGGCGCGCCGATAATGCCTGCTCGCCGGGTGACTCCCACCCGGCAACTGGAGTGAATTCCATGAGATTGCTCATCGCCGCCACGACCGCGCTCTCAGTCCTCGGCGGCTCCGCGGCCCTGGCACAGCCCTACGGCTACAGCGGGCAGCGGGGCTATTACGACCAGCAGCCTTACTATGATCAGCAGCCGTACTACGGTCAGCAGCAACAATATCGCGACCAAGGCTACGGGCGCGGTTCCTACGCGCCGCCGGTGCAGTACGGCTATACCCAGCCCTACGGCGGCAATGCCTACAATAGCGGCCCGGCCTACTACGGCGCTCAGGTCTACGGCTACAATGACCGCTTTGACCGCCACGAGCGCCGCGAGCGCCACGAGCGCCGCGAACATCGACGCGACTACGGCCGCCACTATGTCGCCCCCTATGGCGGATATGATTGGCGTCACTAAGGCAAATACTTGCCTAGCCCCGAACCGGCGGCGCCTCGCCCTTTAGTAATGGGGTGCTCGTCAGGAGCCACCGATGACGGACACCGGCCTGACTTCCTCGGCCCGCCATGACCAGGGCCTACTTTGCCCGGCATGCCGGGTGGACCTTGTGATGACCGATCGCGAGGGGGTTGAGATCGACTATTGCCCCAAATGCCGAGGGGTCTGGCTCGATCGCGGCGAGCTCGACAAGATCATAGAGCGGAGCATCGCCCATGAGGCCGGATCGGCCTCGCCGCAAGCGGTCCCCGAGCCCACTTCCAGACCGGCGCCCGGCTACGGCCAGCCCTGGGACGGAGGCCGCTCCGGGGAGCACCGCGGCAGAGATGGGTGTGACGACCGCTGGAACGAGCACGGCGGCGGGGATCACCGCGGTCGCCAGCGTGGTTTTCTAGGCCGTCTTTTCGACGATTAGGACGATGCGTCGGCGCTTTTTACGCTCAGCAACCGGCAGGCGGCGCAGCCGTTGGACTGATGCGCCAGCTCGCATCCGCCGCGCAACTGCGCCCTTAACCTGACCCCGTTGCGTCGGACCATGACGCTCCGCCGACCCGTGAGCCGATCATGCCGCCTGACCTGGATCTGCGATCGCTGCGGGTCGCCGCTCTGCTGAACACCTCAAGTGGGAGCTGCGACGCCTCATCTCGCGTGGCGCTCCTCGCGATCCTGGAGGATGCAAGGATCGAGCCCACGAAGGTCTGGGATGTCGTCGGCAGGGACGTCGACAAAGCCCTGGACGCGGCGATGGAGTCCAGGAACGATGTCCTGATCGTGCTCGGCGGCGACGGTACCATTCGCGCCGCGGCGCAACGCAGCGGCCAGGGGGTTCCCCTGCTGATGCCGCTGCCTGGCGGCACGATGAACATGCTGCCCAAGGCGCTCTACGGCGCCCGGCCCTGGCGACAGGCGCTGCAAGATACCCTCAAGGCCCCGGTCATCCAGCCGGTCCATGGCGGGCAGGTCTGGCGCCCACCGATTCTTCGTCGCGGGCGTGTTCGGGAGCGCGTCACTCTTGGCTCAGGCCCGTGAACTTGTCCGTGATGGCGACCTCATTGCAGCACTAGGACAGGGCGTCGCCGCGATGAGGCAGGCGCTTGGTCATGAACTCGACTACCGTTTCGAAGGCCAGGCGTCTTCGAAGGCCGAGGCCGTCGTCGTGCTGTGTCCGTTGCCGCCCCCAGAGGGCGATCTCGATGTCCTCCTGGAGGCAGCGGCCATCGACATTGAGGGCGCGGGTGACGCTGTCCGCCTGGCCCTGATGTCCGCCTTTCGGGACTGGCGGGCCGACCAGACTGTCACCCACGCCCGGCTGGAGAGCTTGGAGATCAGCTCGGATGATCCCATCCCCGCGATCCTGGACGGCGAGCGGTTCACGCTCGGCCGCGCCGAGTGCGTGACCCGCGTGCGGCAAGCCTTCTACGCCTTGCGTCCGGCGACCGAAGCTGAGGCTAAGCCGGACCCGCTCTCATGAATTGTTAACCATAAAGCGCCCAACTCGTCGTGGAGGGTTTACATGGCGAAGATTGGCGAGGGCGGCGTGGCCGGGATCGCGGCCCAAGCTCTCAAGGCTCAGCAGGCCCGCATGCGGGTAATTGCGGAAAACCTAGCGAATGCGAACTCCACCGGCGCCAAGGCGGGCGCCGACCCTTACCGCCGGCAGGTCCCGGTGTTCCAACCCCTGAAATTGGAGGGCGGCTCTGTCAGCGTCCGGATGGCGCGGGTCGCCAACGACCCTTCGCCGTTCAAGCAGGAATATAATCCCGGCCACCCAGCCGCGAATCCCGCAGGCTACGTGCAGATGCCTAACGTCGACAGCCTAATCGAGGCCCTAGACATGAAGCAGGCGCAGCGCGCTTATGAGGCCAATCTGAACGTGCTAGAAACTCAGGATGCCATGGAGAAGCGAACCCTCGATCTCATTAGGAAATAGCGAGTGCCAGTTGACGCTGGAGCCCGCCGCACGTTGCGCCGGCGGCGGCCGGCCCGAAACCTTCGGATTGAAGCTGCGCTTCTGCCTCCAAGGCCAGATCAGGAGAATTCTCAGCACTTCAGGGACATACTGACAGCGGGCGCGTTTCCGGGCGAGCCATCGGAGTTCGGCCGTCTTCTGCAGCAGCCCCTCGAACGGGGCGCGTTGCGGGCCGGCAAGCGCTGCGCCGGCCGCGCCGAGCAGACGCGCCGGCGCCCGTGTTGGATTGAAGTCTACATGCGTTCACGAGAATGCGACGCCAACATGGACTGTTGAAATATCGCTCTGGCGGCCTCTCTGCTTCGGGCTGTGGCGCACCTGACCAAGAAGGAGCTTAAATGTCGATCACAACTGAGGCGGCGCTTGAACTCGGCTCCGTCCTTGCCCCTCGCTACGATACCAACGGCTTGATCGTGGCCGTGGCCACGCACGCCGATTCCGGCGACGTGCTCATGGTGGCGTGGATGAACGAGGAGGCGCTGAAACTCACACTGTCGACGGGCGAGGCCCATTATTTCAGCCGTTCACGGTCCCGGCTATGGCGAAAAGGCGAATCGAGTGGCCAACTGCAAGCCGTGGTCGAGGCTCGGATCGATTGCGACCAGGACTCGGTCTGGCTGAAAGTTCGCCCCCAGGGCGATGGGTGCGCGTGCCATACAGGTTCTCGGTCGTGCTTTTATCGCCTGATCGAGGGTGGAAGTTGGTCAGGGAGCAGTCTTAGCCGCGACGGCGGCCTCATCTCACCGACTCGGTCTACCCCGCACGATCCCCAAAGATGATCACCCGGCCGAACGAATGCGGGATTCAGCCGCGGCTGTGGTGGGATGAGTGAAAGCGGACGGATCAGGCGCCACCGCCAGCCGTAGGTTCGCGGAGCACCGCCATTCGAAACCCGCTCTTTGGGAGCGCTGGCAGGCGGCGGAAATCAATCTCCAGGTCCTGCTCGGGCAGACGGTAGTCCGTCCGTCCTAGCAGCTCGAACGCCCGCTGCATCAGTTCGATCACGATCCATTCGCCAGGGCAGCGGTGGCCGGCCAGGTGATCCCCGCCGCCCTGCGGGATGAAGCCGAAGGGATTTTCGTCCCCAGCCAGGAAGCGATCGGGCCGGAACTGCCCGGGATTGTCCCAGACGGCCGGATCGTGGTTGGTGCCATAGAGGTCGAGCACCACTTGCCGACCCTCGGGGAAGGCATGGCCTCGCCAGTCGAAGGGAGCTCGCACGCGTCCGATCACGGCTGGGAAGAACGGATAGAAGCGCCGAACCTCCTGGACGAAGGCGCGGCGGAAGACCGGGTCCGAGACGGCGCGGTCCGCGGCCTGCGGATGCGCATGGACTGCGTGGGCGACGAACACGATGTAGACCGAGGTCGCCACCGTTGGGCGCAGAACATTGGCAAGTTCAACCGCGGCGATCTTAGGCGGCAGCAACTCGCCAGCCTCATCACGCGCCGAGGCCCAGACGTGGGCGGCAGTCTCCTTGCCCGGCGACAACTGACCCTCCCGGATCTGCTCGACGATTGAAGCCAGCCAAGCGTCCACCTGACGGCGGGCGTGCCGTGACCACAGGTGCCGCGGGCCTCGCGACCCGGCGGCGTCGAATAGCGCGCGCAGCTGACTAACGCGCTGGCCTTCCTCGCCCGGCTCAACCGGCACGCCCGCCCACGCACAGACGGCGCGCGTCAGCACCGGCTGGATGGCGTCGTAGAGAACGATCTCATGGGCCTCGGCCCAGGCGGCCTCGGCGCGCGCCCACTCGGCCTCGAACAGTTCACCCAGCTGTGTCACGCGGGTGGGCGACATCAGGGACATGAACAGGCGCTTGCGGGCGCGATGCGGGTCCCCGTCGAGCCCCTGGACGCCGCCTTCGCCGACCAAGGTACGCCGGATTGGCGCAGGCATGGCGCCAGCTCGTGAGATATGGTCCTCGTCGTAGAAGACCTGAGCGGCGTCACGGCCCCTTAGACACGTCGTCTGCTTGAGCATGAAGTGCGTCTCGACGGCATCCGAGCTGGCCTCCTCGCAGAGGTGAGAGATGTGCCGGTACGGATCCGCTAACAGGGCGAGGGTCTGATCGAGATGCAGGGATGGCCGCGGACGCGCCATGAAGAACTCCTTTGGGCTGCAAGCGCCAGGCGTGGACTTACGGGTTGGTGACCCATCACAAACGTTCGCGACCCGGTCCTTGGTTCCTGCGCAAACCCGGAGGCGCGCCGCGTTCGGAGCGGAACGGCTAGCAGTGTTATCGACGTTTCCTGTCTGAGAGCGGTTCGACTGGGAACCGCACGCACGTCAGAACAAAGAGGCGATCATGTCCAGCATCGGCAAGGAATTCGCCAAGTTCCTATCAGGCATGGCCGTAATGCAGGTGCTCACTCACGGGGCTCTAGCTTTGAGCGGCGATTTACCTTTAACCATGTTGGGCATCACCTATACGCCTCAGTTGAACGCAATGGCCGTCGTGGTGTGGTCGATTATCGCCATTCTCCTTACCTACTACGCCTGGGGGCGGAGACGCGCGGCATAGGGCCTAACGGGAACGGGTACGTGCGGGGCCGCGGTCGCGCGGCGTGGACCTCGCGTCTGTCATCAATCCTTTGCCTGTCCTGGATTTGGCGCGATCGGGGCTGCGAACACTACCGTGCAACGCTGAGCCTTGCCGATCCTGGCTGCGGATCGCGCGCACCCCTCCAGGGTCGCCCGGTTGTCGGCCCAGAGCTGCGACGCTGCCGCCAGGCCGTTCCACTTCTCCGGATCGGTTGTCCGCATGAGGTGAGCGCCGGCCTCCCATCGGTCGAGCCGCAGCGTCGCCGCGGCCATCCTCTCCGCGACATGCCAGCTCGCCGGCAGCGCCCGCGCGATTGGCCCCGAGAAGCACACCCACACGATGACGCCGGCGACGGCGCCGACGGCGGTCATGATGGCCACCTGGCGCACCTGCTCGCGCCCGGTGCGCTGGCGCTCGGCCAGGCGCTCCAGCTCGGCGCCCGCCGCGTCCACGCGCTGCACGGCGTTGGCCAGCTCGCGCCCGCCCTGCTGCTGGGCGGCCTCGCGGGCCTGGCGCACCTGGTAGCCGAACGCCTCCGGCGTCAGCGCGAGGGCCGGGTGCGCCTCGATCGCGGCCAGCGTGGCGGCGATCTTGCCGAGCGTCGGCGCATAGTCCGGCGTCGCCGGCGCACCACGGCTCTGCTCCAGGCCGGCCCTCAACCCCGCCACCTCCGCCCGCAGCGCCTCGAACGCCGCCGTCGGATCGGTCCCCAGGTCCTCGTCGTCGTCCTCGGCCATGAACTCTCGCTTACCGTCCAAGCCCGATAGAACGCCCAAGCGTCAGCGATCGAACCAGCGCATCGCCCATGCTCTTGCCCGCCACGTCCCGGACCTTTCCAAGCCCCAGCTCCACCTTCCGGCCCCGAAGGATGGACTCCACCTGGGCGTCGCGCCCAAGGCCTTGCGCCATGGTCTTCATCCGGCCCTCAATGGCCTTGCGGGCGTCGGCGTTCTGGTAGCTGGAACCCAGCTCCAGCCGCCGCGCCTGGAGCCCGCGCCAGTCCTCCACGAACCGCTCGGCGCGCGCGGCCGGATCCAGGCGCACCCTGCCCTCCTGCGCCATCGCCCGCTGCACGTCCTTCATGCCGTCCGGCGTCGCGCCCCGGATCGCCAAGCCGGGGTTGCGCGCGAGGGCGGAACGCAGGTCCGCCCTCGCCTCGCGGGACATACCCTCTAAGCCTTCCCGGGCCTTCTGCATCTCGACCCTCTGGTGCGGCAGGATCGGCAGGCCCTCGGCGCCCATTCCGCTCCGCATCCGCCCACGCGGCTGTGTAGCGGGTGATCCCGACGCTGCAGGGCTTCCTCAGGCGCCGGCGGCCCTCTGACAACGGAGGCCTGCAGGGCGTTGTCCGCTCCGGACGCACGCCGGAGCTTCAGCCCGTCGAACATGCTGCGCTTCGCCGTGCGGCCAACCTCGCGAGCTGGCCCACGCTCGACGAGGATCTCCGACTGGATTCCTCGCCGCTCGGCGAACGCCTCGGCCCCGAGGGCCTCCCGCCCGTAGTCGAGCGTCGTATCCTTCGCGCGCTCTCGGCCAAGCGTGCGGGTGAGCTGGTCCCGGTCCTTGAAGTCGTCGGCGCCATAGTGGACGGCCAGTGTCTCCCGGTGCCGGCTCATCCCGACATAGGCCGCGTGCCGGTCCAGGCCGTCGCTGGCCAGCAGGTGAGCATGATCCACGGTGACGCCCTGGCTCTTGTGGATCGTGGACGCATAGCCGTGGTCGATGTGGGCGTAGTCCTTCAAGTCGAACGCCACCTGGCGGCCATCGTCGAGGCGGACGGCCGTGCGCGCCGGTGTCACCTCCTCGATTTCGCCCAAACTACCGTTCTTCACGCCCATCGACCGCTCGTTGCGCAGGAACATCACCCGATCGCCAGCCGCGAACGCCCGCTCGCCGCGCTCGGTGGCCACCAGCTGCTCGGCGCCCAGCGCGCCAGCGTCGCGCATCCGGCCGCGCGCGAGCTGATTGAGCTCCGCCACGTCGGCCCGGGTGTGGGCAAGCATCACCTGGCTGGCCGCCGGCCGGGCCTGGCGAACCGCATCCCAGCCGTCCACGAGGGCGCTGCGGGCCGCGTCTCGGGTCTCGTGGCCCCGCACCATGCCGGCGGCCTCATAGCGGCCCAGGGCGGCGCCTGTGCGGCCCGTGGCCAGCTCCCGCGTCGCCTCCCGCTGCCAGTCCTGGCGCTGGCGGCGGATTTCGGTGATCTCGGCCGCGCCATGCCGCTCGGTGAGCGCCCGGAACGCCGCCCCGGCCTCGATGGCCTGAAGCTGCTCGGCGTCGCCCACCAGCACCACCTTGGCGCCGGCGAGGTCGGCCGCGGCCAACACCCGGTCCATCTGCCGCGAGCCGATCATCCCGGCCTCGTCAATCACCAGCACGTCGCGCGCGGTGAGCACGTCCCTCCCCTGCGCCCAGCCGTGCTCGAGACTGGCGATCGTCCTCGAGGCGATCCCCGAACCGCCCTCCAGGCTCTCCGCCGCGATCCCAGACAAGGCGGCCCCGCGCACCTGGTAGCCCTGGGCCTCCCACGCCTCGCGGGCGACACCGAGCATCGCGGATTTGCCCGTGCCGGCGTAGCCCACGACCACACTGAGGTCATGATTGCCGGTCACATGGAGGAATGCGCTGCGCTGTGCTCCCCCCAGCACCAGCCCGCGCGTCTCGCCGGTGGCCAACGCCAGTTCCTGGGCCGCCGGCGAGACCCCATGCCCTCCCCGTCCCGCCAGCTGCTCGGCCGACCGCTCCAGCCGCTGTTCCGTGACCAGCATCTCGCGCGTGCTGAACCGCTCGCGGCCGGCGCCGTCCTTGCCGAGCGCGACCAGCTCGGGCGAGGTCTTCACCGCGCTCATGGCCTGGGCGAACTGATCGGCGTCGTCCGTGTGCCGATGGACGAACCGCGCCAGGTCGTGGTCGGTGAAGGTGCTCTGCTGCCGGGTGATCGCGTCCAGCGCCACGCCCGGTTCGGCGATGATCTTCTCGCCGTTGCGCCGGGCGATCTCCCGGTGATCCAGGGCGCGCTCGGCGTCCTCGCCCCTGCCCTCGCGGCGCGCGCCGGCGGGCCCGATCTTGTGCTGCGGCTCCAGCTCGATCCCCTGCGCCGCCAGCGTCCGGTGATCCACCTGAGCGTCGATCCCAAGCTCCGCCAACCGCTCGTTCACATGGCCAGCCCAGCGCTCCCGCCAGCCCTCCAAAAGCTCGGTGCTATTCCACGCGCGGACCTTCTTGCCGAACCCCTCGGGGCCGGCCTCACGCATCGACAGCATGACGTGGGCGTGCGGCTTGGCCAGGCCATCCGGTCCCACGTCCCAATGCACATTCAGATCGGCGACCATCCCGCGATCGACGAACTCGGTCTGCACAAAATCCCGCGCCAGCTCGACGCCCTGCGCCTGGTTCATCTCTCGTGGTATCGCGAACTCGATCTCGCGGGCGAGCTGCGCGTCCTTCCGCTTCTCCCCAAGTTCGACCTCGTTCCACAGCGCCTCGCGGTCCTGCCAGCGCTCCGGCGAGCCTTCCGGCGCCATCACCTCGGAATGCACGACGCCGGTCTTGTTGGTGAAGTCGTGGCCACGTCCCAGCCGCTCGTCTTCCAGCCGTGACGCCGAACGATAGGCCGCCGCCGCGACGGCGCTGGACCCGTTGGCGCGGGAGATCACCTTGGCGCTGAAGTGGTAGATCGCCACGACAACTAGCCCTTGGTCGCCTTCCGGCAAGCCGCCGCCAGCGCCCGCCGCAACACCGCTTCATCCACCATCGCTAGCTTGACGATCGTCGCGCCACGCGCGCCCTGGCCGCCGGGCTTCGGCGCGAAGGCCGACGGGGCCTCAGCCGCGAACGCCCCCTGATCCTGTGGCGTCAGCTTGATCACCGCTTGGCCGACCATCGGCGAGCCCAGCGACGCGAAGACCCGGCTCCCGACGCGGAATTCCTCATTGCCCAGGATGGAGCCGAATTGCACGTTTGGCAGGCTGAGCGCCAGCAGGCGGAAGGTGTCCGGCGTCATGAATTTCTCCGCAGCGATAGCGGTGCCGACAATGGCTCAGATGCCTCTCCGTTTCAAGCACACGTCGGAACGACGTATAAGCGCGCACTCAAAACCTTACGGCCTTTCGTGATGGACTCCAGGGGTCGGCCGTGATTCATTCAGGATGAAGGATCGAACCCATGCGCAAACCTCGCGACATCGACGCCGAATTGAAGGCCCTCGCCGACAAGGCCAAGGGGCTCAAAGCGAAACGGGTGTTGCAGCTCGGGGAGCTTGTCACTGTCACCGGAGCCGACGCGCTCGACCTGGAAACCCTGGCCGGGGCTCTGTTGGCGGCTGTGAACGGCGCGAAGTCAGCCGCTCAAAAGGAGGCGTGGCGCTCCGAGGGCGCGGCATTCTTTCAACGCCGGGGACGCAAGGGGCGCTCGGGCGTTGCAGCTCCGAAGTCAGGCGACGGGGGCGGCGCTGGGTCGAACCGCGATGGCGGTCCGGCGCGCTGAATCCAGCCGCGCCCGCACCGATAAGAGAGCCTGGGTCATGCAGCGCCGCGAACGCACCCGTCACCTGATCGAACTCGGCGGCCTCGTCCAAAAGGCTGGCTTGGTGGACCTCACCGATGATGACCGCGCCACCATCCTCGGCGGACTTATGGAGCTGGCCGATAGGCTCCAGGGCGACGGCGGCGCGGCTCTGCGGGAGGTGTTCCGTCGGCGGGGACTGCGCGCGTTTGAAGCCGAAGCGACGGCCGCCGAATGAGGGTGCTGCTGCGGCTCATTGCCCTGATCATCTACGTCGGCGCCGGGGCGGTCATCGGCTTCATGGTTGGCCGCCTGCTGCTCATCCCAATCGCCGCCGTGTCTCACGTCGATAGAACCTTCGGGGCAGTCATCCCGATCGTTGCCGGCATCGTCGGCGCCATCAGCGGACTCGGTTGGTTCAATGCGAGGTTCACCCTCCCCGCTGCGCGAGGCGGCGTCCACGGCTCGGCGCACTTCGCCAACGCGAGCCAGGTGAAGAACTCCCTCGGCGGCGCGGCCGGCCTGATCGTGGGGCGCGAGAACCGCAAGGGTGGCCAGCTCCTCCGCTACGCTGGCCAAGCCCACCTCCTGACGATCGCCCCCACCCGCTCGGGCAAGGGCGTGGGCGCCATCATCCCCAACCTGCTGACTACCGATCGCTCGGTGTTCTGCATCGACCCCAAGGGCGAGAATGCCCGCATCACCGCCCGCGCCCGCTCGCGGTTTGGGCAGGTCTTTGTGCTCGATCCGTTCGACATCTCCGGCCAGCCCTCGGCCGCCTTCAACCCCCTGGCCGTCCTCGATCCCGACAGCCTAGACCTGGCCGAAGACGCCGCCCTCCTCGCCGACGCCCTGGTCCACGATCCGCCCGGCCAGGTCGGCGAGGCCCACTGGAACGAGGAAGCCAAGGCGCTGATCACCGGCCTGATCCTCTATGTGGTGTGCAACGAAGGGCCGGAGGTACGCACGCTCGCCACCGTGCGCGAGCTGCTGACCGCAAGCCCGCAAGAATTCCGGGTGATGCTGGAGATCATGCAGAAGACCACCAGCGCCGGCGGCCTGGTCCGCCGCGCCGCCAATCGTCACCTCGGCAAGAGCGAGCGCGAGGCGGCCGGCGTGCTCTCCTCGGCCCAGCGCCACACCCACTTTCTCGATAGCGTCCGGATCAACTGGACCATGGCCAGCTCGGATTTCCGGTTCGCCGATCTGAAAGAGACCAAGGCGACCGTCTTCCTGGTCCTGCCGCCGGAGCGCCTGGACGCCTGGACGCCTATTCTCGCTGGCTGCGGCTGATAGTGGCCCAGGCGATCCATGACCTGGCGCGCTCCCCTGCCCGGTCGCCTGTGTCAGGTCCGGCGGCCCCGGTCCTCTTCCTGCTCGATGAGTTCGCCGCCCTCGGCCGCCTCGAACCCGTCGAACGCGCTTTCGGCCTGATGGCCGGCTACGGCCTCCAGCTCTGGCCGATCCTCCAGGACATGCACCAGCTCTGGGCGCCTACGGCAAAAAGGCCGGAACCTTCGTCTCCAACGCCGGCCTGGTGCAGATCTTCAACGTCGCCGATGTGGAGACCGCGAGCTGGGTGTCCAAGTCGATCGGCGCCACCACCATGAGCTATCAGACCACGGGAACCAGCACCTCGCGCGGCGGAATGCAGCTTTTCGAGACCAAATCCACCTCGACCACGGCCCACCTGTCGCGGCGCGAGCTGATGACGCCGGACGAGATCATGCGGCTGAACTCCAGCTTGGAGATTCTTTTGCGCCAGGGCGCCGCGCCGGTGATCGCGGCCAAGGTGCGGTATTACGACGGGCCGGAGTTCCGGGGCCTGTTCCAGTCGGCCGGTCCTTTGTGAGACAGGGCGATCAGGTCCTGGACGGACCCAGCGATCAACGCGTGCGCCTCGGGATGGTCGTCAGACCAGATCAGCCGCTCCACCACGGCAAGCTTGGTGATGAGGGCGCCGAGATTGGCGGCCCCGGCAGCGGGCACGGACTCCAACAGGGCATCGCGCTTTTCAAACAGGACGTCCAGGCAGCCGTCGATGTCCTGAAGCTCCTTCGACCACGGCAACGCCTGCTGCTCCGCCTCGCTGAGCTGAAGCCAGCGATGGTTCTGCACAAGCCAATGCTCCAGTTTGCGCCAACGATCCTGAAGGCGTCTGATCTTGGCGTCCAGGTGAAGCCATTGCGTGCAGAGCTTGGCACCCTCATCGGGTCTCGGCGGAATCGTGGCGACGGCGTTGCCGCCGGCCAAAGTGGCCGCCGACGCACCGGCGATGATCGCGCGGCGCGTCAGTTTGGGCAGGCGCACGACTTCGCCGCCCGTCTTTTGACGCGAGCCCATGTCTTGTGTTCTCTGATCACTTGTTAGTGCTTTAAGATCACGCACGAACGGAAAGGTGTCAACCTAAAATGATCACTCGTGATCGCAAAACAATAATTTCGTGCTGACCGCAGACCAGGTCCGCGCCGCCCGAGCCCTGCTCGATTGGAGTCAGCCCAAACTGGCCGAAGCTTCCGGCCTTTCCTTGCCGACCATTCGGCGGATGGAGGGGCCGATCGGTCCAGGACGAAGCTCTGCCGCGAATGTGGAGGCGGTGCGCCGGGCGCTGGACGATGCCGGCGTGGTGTTTCTAGCGGCCGGGGAAACGGCCACTGGCGGCCCTGGGGTGCGGCTGAAGTCGATTTAAGAGCGCTCCATATTCGGAGCGGCGAGCGTTTAAACGGCGCGGCATCTGTATAGGCGTATACGCCGGCGGGCGGCGCCCGCGAACGGTGAGTTTTGGGGTGGGACCTCACCCTTCAGGTCGCCGCTGAGCGGTGATCGTTCCGCGCGACCCCACGGCCCTGCCCTGCCCGCTTTTCCGCCCCACGGCCCGGAATCGAGCCCTGGCGGCCTATCTGTCGGCGACGTCGGCCGGGATTTCGCTCGACGGCTCGAACGCGCTTTTCTCGAAAAGCCATGCGGCGGATGAATTGGGCTCTGATTTTTGAAGGTTTTTCACGGATCCCTTCTCTTCGAATAGCTTGTCGGCCGATCAGGCCGACTCATTTTGATGGGGGATGCCCGGTGGGAGGACCGCGAAGCGGGCCGGGGCGGCCGGAGGCCGCGAGCCGGCGGGGGCGAAGCCCCCGAGAGGCGGCGCTTTCTTCCTGGCCTTGCGCCTGGCCGTTCGGGCCAAGTTATCCACAGGGCCGCCTACCCCAAAACTCACCGTTCCAGTTCAAATTCTAAGATTCTTCTTAGATTCAAGATTTAGGAGCCGTAACCCACTGAACCATAACAGCGAATCAGGTCGAAAAGTGAGTGTTGGGGCCGAGTCGCGTGAGCTTTGGGGTAGCCTACGGTGAGCGTTGGGGTCGGTAAAAGTGAGTGTTGGGGCCGAGTCGCGTGAGCTTTGGGGTGGGCGCCTCTTCGACGGTGAGTTTTGGGGTAGCGCCTCACCGATCACCGGGGAGCTAGCGAATTTGCCCAACTCACAGTTCGTCGCTAAGGTGAGCTACGAATCTGCTCTTGCTCACCGTTGGACGTGTCGATGTCGAAAAGACGCTGTGGTCGATCTCGCTATTCGGACCCTGGATCAAAAGGGGCGCGGCAACCCGTTTGATCCAGCCAACTATGGCGAGATCGTCAAGCCGGGCGAGCTGGTGGACATCGTCGAGCTGAGCCCCCTCACCCTGGCCGATCGCCGCATCTATAACCTGCTGATCGCCAACGCCTGGGAGCGGATCGGCGAGCCGATCATCCATCGCATCTCGAAAACGGCCCTGAAGGGCACGCATCAGGGCAATGAGCGGGTGGAAAGCTCGCTGCTGCGGCTGATGGGCACGATCGCGATCGTCACCATCCGCAAGGCGGGCAAGAGCTACAAGCGCCGCGTCCAGCTCCTCGGCCCGAGCGACGAGAGCCTGGAGAAGGACGGCTTCCTTCACTACCGCATCCCCGAGGAGCTGATCGAGATCCTGCGGAACAGTGAGGTCTATGCCCGCCTCAAGACGCAGGTGATGTATTGCTTCGAGTCGAAATACGCCCTCTGCCTCTATGAGATGATCGAGCGCCGCATAGGCCTGGAATACAAGCAGACGGAAGAATTCACGGTCGATGAGCTTCGCGCCCTCCTGAACGTGCCGGAAGGGAAGCTGGAGCGGTTCGCGGATTTCAACAAATACTGCCTAAAAGCCGCCAAGGACGAAATCAACAAACTCTGCCCTTTCTTCGTGGACTTCACGCCCATCAAGAAGGGGCGCAAGGTCGAACGGGTGGCGCTGCATTGGTTCCCGAAAACCTCCACCGGTAAACGTGATGCGCAAATCCTGATCGATCAGCACAGCGTGGTCCGGCGCGCCAAGCTGCGAGGCGAACCCCTCGAAATGCCGGTCTTGGTGGATTTCAGCCAACCGGCCGACGAACGGTGAGCCCCTACCCCAAAGCTCACCTTTTGGCCGTCGATCACCGAACCGTATAGGCGTATATTTGTATACGCCTATACCACTCCGCGACCGACGCGGTTGCGCCCTTTCTTGACGAATAGATCGTCCAGCGCCTCGGCCAACAGACGTTGAACCGTCGTCCCCTCCTCCGCCGCGAGGATGCGGAGTTGGGTGCTGATCTCGGGGGGGAAGTGGCCGCCGATCAGCTTGGTCCCCTGCCGGGCCCCCTGCGTCCCTCTGGCAGGTGGGGCCTCGGCCGGCGTCGCCGGCGCGGGTGCGGGTGCGGGCTCGCCGCCAACCTTGGCACGGTCGAGAACGGCCTGAAGCGCATTGCCCTTTGCCATCACGCGACCTCCAGCTGATCGTATAGCCGTATAGCTGTATACTCGTATAGCTGCCTGATCTCGTCCGCCGCAGGGCCATGCGGTTCGAACTCCTGCACCGCCTGGCCTGCGGCCTGGGGCTCGGAAAAAGGCTTTGCGGTTGCCGACTGTCACCGGACAGACGGCCCCGCCCAGCTCCTCCACCGCCTTCATCGCGTCGCCCGTCTCCTGGCCCTGGGGCGGCACGAAGGTGAGCACCACGGCAAAGGCGCGGTCGAGCTGCCGCACGACCTCCAGCGTGTGCGTCATACTCATGGTGTCGAACACGGCGGTCTTGGTCGGGATCAGGATGAAGTCGGCGTGGCGCGCCGCCTCGAAGGTCACGTCGCGCGCCACGGCCGCGCCGTCGATCACCACCAGGTCGGTGCCGGCGTCCGCGCAGGCCTTCAGCATCGCCGGCAACCGCACGGGCTGGATCGAGGCGACCGCGGGCGTGTCGAGCTGGCGCACGTCCTTCCAGAAGGAAGCGGTCGCCTGCGGGTCGAGGTCGATGATCGCAACCTCTTTGCCGGCCTGCTCGGCCGCCACGGCCAGGCACGTCGCCAGTGTGGTCTTACCGACTCCGCCCTTCTGCGACAGGATGGCGAGAACCTTCATGCTACACTCCTACGGGTATAGGACTATACTTGTATACACAGATGATGCGGAAGGGAAGGAGCTTCGCACGCGCTCACCCCTCGGGCTCGTCCTCATCAAGGGGCTCGTGGCGCATCGCGCCATGACCCGGGATCGGGCAGAGCGGGCGCCCCGGCCGTCTCCAGCCATTTGCGCGCGGTCCTGACGGTGTAGCCGCACGCCTGACACTCGCACTTGAGCATCCGGACCGCCTGCTTCCGGGGCGCGGTCGTCAGCCCGCCGGTGTCGAGGCGAGCGTGGGGGAGGGGACCCGCCGCCGAGAGGATGGGGGAGACCGCTGCAAGGAACGCTTCGCCCGGCGTGGTGGCGCGCATCGGCCCGACCAGCCCGAGCCCAAGCGCGATGCGTTTAAACGGCTTCCCATGCCCCGCCTTGATGCCCACGGCGGCATGGACCAGCTCGTGCGCCAGGATCGCGGCGATCTGCGCCGGCATGGCGTCGGGCGCATGGGCTAGGTCCGGCCGGATGAAGATTTTCAAAGTGTCCGTCCGCGCTGCGCCGGTTATCCCAGCACTCGCCGATCGCCCGGCTCCGCCGGCCAGCGCTGGTGAAGCCGATGGCCACCCGCACCCGGTCGGGCAGGGGAGCGCCCAGCGCCTCGAACAGCGGCGCCATGCCCGCCGCCACCCCATTAGCCAGCTTTCCCGGTTATCATGGATCATCTCACTGTCTCCCTTCACATCGCCGCAGGGCGATGGCCTCGGCCATCGGCCCTGCCGTCGTGGCGAGCAGCCGGGAGAGAGGGGGGCAACGGGAATCGGGTCGGGGTGGTGCGGGCGCAGGCGCAGCCGAGCCACGGCCCGGCCGATTGCCGTTGCGGGGAGAGGGGGCGGCGCGCCCCTTTCCCCTGCTGACGGAGATCTTCGCCGGCGACGCCGGCGGCCTCATGCGGGCCTTGCCCGCCCGCGCGAGCGATCGCCACCCGACAGGGACGAGACGCCAAAGGCGGCTCGGTCGGAGCGCAGCGGAGATAGAGCGCGGTCCTCTTGGGGACGCGCCCAAGGTCGGGCTCCGCCCTTGATGCCTGTCGGACCCAGTGCTACATGTATGCCATGACCGATGCTGAGGAAACCGCGCGGGCCTTCAAAACCGCCTGGTTCACCAAGGCGGCGCGCAAGGCACGCATCAAAGACGACGAACTTTGCGAAGCGATCGAGGAAGTCAGGAAGGGCCAGGCTGACGATCTTGGTGGCGGAGTATTCAAGAAGCGCCTGAACAAGAACATGCACCGAAGCATCATTCTCGCGAAGGGCGGTCGCTATTGGATTTACGAGTTCCTGTTCGCGAAAAAAGGACCAGGCCAACATCGACGATGAGGACTTGGAAAGACTTCAGAGCCCTCGCAAAGAAATATGCCGCGTTGAGCGAAAAGCAGGTCGCTCAACTCCTAGAGGACAAAGACCTGACGGAGATATGTAATGGCGACGAAACGTAAGTTTAAAAGTGACATGTCCGAGGCGATCCACTCGTCTGCGGCAGCGCTTTACAAGGTCGGGGCGATCGACAAAACGACCATGGCGGACTTCCGACGCCCGCCATTTGGTCCCCAGCGAAATAGCGCCCGCCGAAATCAAGCAGCTCCGCGAAGCCAACAATGTCAGCCAGCGCGTGTTCGCCCGCTACCTCAACACGAGTGAAAGCACGGTCGAGAAGTGGGAAATCGGGCGCCAAGCGGCCCAGCCCCCCATTGCGAAAGCTCCTGTCAGTCGTGCAAAAACACGGCCTGCAAGTCGTCACCTAGCGCCCCGCGCCAGCGTCGCCCTGAGCGTCTTGTCGCTAACCCCATAGGCCCGCGCGACCACACGCACCGGCTCGTCGCCGGCAAGCCGGGCGCGCGCCCTGGCGATCTGCTGGCCGTTCAGCTTTGGCGGCCGACCGAGATGGCGGCCCGCCGCCTTGGCTGCGACGATGCCCTGGCGCTGGCGCTCGCGGGTCCGCCGGCGCTCATGCGCGGCGAGGCTGGCCAGGATGTCGGCGATCAGCCGGCCGTCGTTGGTAGTGATGTCGAGGGAGGGGAGGGCGAGCACCCGCAACACCACCCCGCGCCCGGATAAGGTCGTCCATCAACAAGACCGCCTCGCCGGTGCTGCGGCC